>NZ_LMCE01000048.1:0-40740 GCF_001623285.1 Pseudovibrio sp. Ad26 | reverse complement strand
ACAGATGATTAAACGCAGAACTCTTCAAAATCGCCGCTTGCGTTACCACGCGCAAGCCGCTTAACATCAACATGCAAACCGGGCCAAACACGCCGCTATTCAGAAGCTAATTCTGTCTAACTTCATTTGACGACGGACAATAAAGGACTAATGCGTGTTATCTTCACTATGGAAGATGATTTCACGGATCCAGTTGCACATATCATAGCAACCGGTGTTCTGCCGACCGACAGATGCTACCTGAGTTCAAAAACCTTTAGCCTTGAGCAATAGTCAATCAATACTAGATACATGTAATTGCTGATTTTGAGCTTAGTTGTAGACGTTTCCATGAACTACATGCCAACTATGTAAGCCCCAAAGCCAAAGCAAACTAGCGAGATAGACAGTAAGAATGAGCGCACCAGGATTTCGAAGTTAACAATCAAAGGAGTGATCATCTCGCAAAGATCTGAACTACCAAACGCTCGGATTGCAGCGATAAAGAACATGATTAGCAAGAAGTACAAAGGGGCTACAACTGCAACATTCTCCTGAACGCTGATATCTAGATCGATAACAAATGCAATGATAACCCAGAATGCATAGGCAATGGACAACAACACGAAACCGGAAGCGAGACGGTTAGATTTGCGGCCTACCTTACGTGAGGTGCAATAAAAGTCCAAAATTGATCTATACTACAACGAGCATCCGATGTCTTCACATCGGTGCTGGACTTTTCGAGTGGGTTGTCAAGGCCTGTTTACAAAGCATAGCCACACAAAAGCCTGCACTGCGACCAGTATGTAACTCTATTTTTTGATAGGTCACTCGTATCGGCTGTGCTCTGCTGCTTGGAATACTCGTCGGTATGATAGTTTATTACTCTCCCACAATTGCATAGAAGAACGATATTTTAGACCCGTAACCTTCCAGAATTGCCGCACTTATTGGAAGGAGCGACCCTGTCAAAAAATTCATACGGAAGCTCTTATCTGATGGTTACTCGAGAGCGGTATCTTTGAACAGTCCAGATCCTTGTTCGCTCCGATGGCGAGCCCCTGCCGCTGGTGCTCGACGCCAACGGCATGCCCGCGCATTATCTCACCTGCCTAATCCTTTCAAAGCGCATCAGAAGCTTAGCGTCAGCTTCCTCGCATCCTTCATTAAGATACTTGTAAGCTGAACGGCATCAACCCGCACGCCTATCTGGCCAACACTCTCACCAGAATCGCAAAAGGCCACATGCAGAGCAAATCAACGAGCTCCTGCCCTGGAATTTTATCAAATTATGATGTCAAGGTGTGATACAAACGGCGATTACGATTTAGTTAAACTTTAACATTCGGAAGTTTATTTAGATTGTTGACTGAAGTAGACCTTGGGAAAAACGTTTTTTGTTGGGGCAAGTTGGGTAAAACAATGGGTACATACATTGCTTTGACAGTTGGTAGGCTTGAACTGACTTCATCAAAAAATATGCTGGGCCCCTATCACGGCGATCTCTTTCTAGATAGTGACCGCAAGGAGGTCCCTGACCCTCTCGGAAACCCCGAAGAAAAATATCCCGCCTTTCAAACCACAGTTGAGCAGATCTTACCTCGCATTGAGCTAATGGGGCATACTCTTGATAGGGCACGAGAGGAGTACAACTACCTTGTTGAACGAGCCATAAGACGCCAGTTCGATATCCCAGGTGAAGGACAAAGAAAATCTGCAGAGGACTTTCTGACATTCGAGCAGTTTATCGAGATTGTCCGAACCATCCCTGTCAGTGAGGTATCAACGGGTATTGATGAGGATCACCCGAATCCTAAACGAATTTGTGATGCTCACACACTGAAAAAGCTGCCTTGGTATGACCCAATCGACTACATCGGTAGAGAACCCGACGATATACATTCAGAAGCTTCTAGCGCAGCTTTTTTCATAGATGGTTTTCACGCCTACACCCAAATTCGCTTGTCCGCAGAAAACCAAGTTAACCTGTCTAGTCATGTCACTTGGATGTATGGACCTCTGGTAGAAAATGGTTGGGCTTACGAAGACGAGTTTAATACGGGACTCAGTGACGGAGAGAAGTTTCTGATCGTCACTGAAGGAAGCAGTGACGCAAAGATAATCAGACATGCGTTCAACCTACTCTGCCCACAAGTGGAGGATTTTTTCGATACGTGGACATGGAAGAAGGATATCCGTTCTCCGGCACAGGTAATTTACGTAAGTTTGTCCATGGACTTGCCGCCTTGCGTGCTCCGCTAAATGTTGTCGCTGTGTTTGACAATGATGCTGTGGGCGTTGAGACTTATGAAAAGACAAAACGCCTTGAGCTGCCTGAGAGCTACAGAGTGGAGATCCTGCCAAATTTAGGGGAGTTGGAGAAATTTCCTACCATCGGCCCTACAGGTGAATCTGAAGAAAATATAAATGGGCGAGCAGCAGCAATTGAATGTTACCTAGATTTAAAACGGGCATGCTTGCCGAGAATAAAGGTTGAGTGGGGTGCAAAAAAACAAAAATCTCGACCGGTATCAGGGAGAGCTTAGAAGCAAATGTCAGGCAATGAACGATTTTCTTGAGTATAATGGCGAGCCGGATAAACATGGCGGTTATGACACTAAGAAAATTTCAGAAGTTTTAAATGTTATACAAAAAGCATGTATTTCAATAGCCACTGAACGTGAACGAGCGACCTTAGTAGGTCGCGCACGTTGAGGACTGCATATTGCTTTCTAAGACCCCTTGACTTGCGGCGCTTAACGCCTCGCGGCAGCGCTTTGAAACAGCGGCGGTTTAAAGCGCAGAGCTGCTACCTGCCGCAGCCCATGGCCCTGGAGGACGGAGACCCCAAATATCGGAGGACGACAGGGCCATAACTAAGGGACGAAATGGAGCTTGAAAATACCGGTAAAACACCGGTAAGTTAAAAACGAGAATCGTATACCTTTGACAACTAAATTAAAGTTTATTCAGACATCTTCTTATGTCAGAAAACATTGGTTCTGCGACAATTAAACCTGTAGATGATATTATCGAGAGATAATTCATGTTGATTGCAACTCTTCTCACAGCGAGTGACTGTTTTTAGCAACTCACACTATATTCCTCGAAGTTTTAGCCTACCCAATCAACTCCTCACTCCCCGCATCAAACAGACACACTCTCCCCATGTCGATGGTGAAGGTCATGCTCTCTCCTGGGTCACACGCAAATAAAGGGGAGATGCGGGCTTTGGCGGGGTGGTTTGCTAGGCGGATGAGGCAGAGGGTGTCGGCGCCGGTGGGTTCTAGGAGGTCGACGTCGCATTCGATCTCTGGGTTTGTGGATTGGGTGAAGGCGTTGTGGGTGATCATTTCGGGGCGCAGGCCGAGGATGATTTTTGTGTTCTCGCGGGTTTCCAGCTGCTTGGAGTTTGGGAGCGGGAGGAAGTAGTTCTTGGGCTCGCCTTTCAGGACGGCTGGCAGGATGACACCGAGCTGAGCATCCTGCTTCACCAAATCCACTTCCACAAAGTTCATGGGAGGTGCGCCGACGAAACCGGCGACGTACATGTTCGCTGGTTTGCTGTAGATCTCTTGCGGGGTGCCGATTTGCTGGATCACGCCGTCTTTCATGATGGCGATGCGGTCTGCCAGCGTCATAGCCTCGATCTGGTCATGGGTGACATAGACCATGGTGGCCTTGAGAGTCTGGTGGAGCTTCTTGATCTCTGTGCGCATTTCGCCGCGCAGTTTAGCGTCCAGATTGGAGAGAGGCTCGTCGAACAGAAAGATCTTGGGGCGACGTACGAGGGCACGACCCATGGCGACGCGCTGGCGCTGTCCGCCGGAGAGTTGCGCTGGTTTGCGGGCAAGCAGGTGCTCTATTTGCAGCATGCTGGCGACTTCGCGGACGGTGGCTTTGCGCTCGGCCTTGCTGATCTTGCGCATTTCCAACCCAAACGCGATGTTGCGCTCCACCGTCATGTTTGGGTAGAGCGCGTAGCTTTGGAACACCATGGCGATGTCGCGGTTTTTGGGGTGGACGTCGTTGACCACTTCGCCATCCAGTCGGATGGTGCCGTCTGCGATGGGTTCCAGTCCTGCGATGATGTTAAGTAGCGTTGATTTTCCGCAGCCGGAGGCGCCGAGCAGGACGAGGAATTCGCCGTCTTTCACATCAAGGGAAATGTCCTTCAAAACTTCAGTTGAGCCAAAGGATTTTGACGCATGTTCGATGGATATGGTCGCCATAAATGAGCCTTTAGCCTTTGACCGCGCCGGCGGTGAGCCCGCGCACGAAGAAACGTCCAGCGATGATGTAGACAACAAGGGTGGGCGCGGCGGCTATGAGGGCTGCGGCCATGTCCACATTGTACTGCTTTACGCTGGTCGTTGAGTTGATGAGATTGTTGAGTGCGACTGTGACCGGCTGAGACCCGCCTGAGGTGAAGCTGGCGCCAAAGAGGAACTCGTTCCACACCTGCGTGAACTGCCAAATAACGGAGACAACGATGATCGGGATCGAGAGCGGCAGCATGATGTGCCAGAAGATGCGGAAGAACCCTGCCCCATCCATGGTGGCTGCGCGTACCAGCTCTTGCGGAACGGAGACGTAGTAATTGCGGAAGAACAGCGTGGTGAAGCTGATGCCGTAGATGGTATGTACGACAATCAGCCCGGTGATGGAGTTGGCAATGCCCAGATAGCCGAGGGTTTGGGCCATGGGCAGGATGACGATCTGGAACGGGATGAAGCAGCCGAACAGCATCAGGGCGAAGATGATGTTGGCTCCGCGGAAGCGGAAGAGCGACAGGGCATAGCCGCTTAAGGCACCGATCAGGGTGGAGATCGCAACCGACGGCACGGACATGATCACCGAGTTGAGGAAGTATGGGCGCAGGCCCTCGCAGCGTACGCCGATGCAGGCGCTCGACCATGCCTCACGCCATGCGGTGAAGTTGAGCTCGTGCGGCAAATCCAGCAAGGCTCCGGCGCGGATTTCAGCAAGATCCTTCAGCGAGGTGGAGAGCACCACGTAGATTGGGCCCAGATAGAGCACGGCGGCGGCGAGCAGCAGGGTCCAGATGAACAGGCGGCCAAGCAGATGGCGTTTGCCGTTGGCGCCGGGGAGTGTTTTGGGCTCAGCCATGTCGCTTTGCCCTTAACTCTGAATAAAGATAGGGCACGATGATTGCGGCAACGGTGGCCAGCATCATCATGGCGGAGGCGGCACCAAGGCCGATCTGGTTACGGCGGAAGGCCATCTCATACATGAAATTGGCAGGCAAAGTGGAAGAATAGCCCGGGCCGCCGTTTGTCAGCGCCACCACAAGGTCGAAGCTCTTGATGGATAGGTGCGCGAGAATGACGAAGGCGGAGAGGAACACAGGTCTCAGCGAGGGCAGGATGATGCCGAAGTAGATGCGTGTGGTGCTGGCCCCGTCCAGATGAGCGGCGCGGATGATATCCTCATCGACAGTGCGTAGGGCGGAGAGGAACAGGGCCATCACAAAGCCTGATGCCTGCCAGACCGCGGCGAGGACCACTACATAAATTGCCATGTCGCGGTTGACGATCCAGTCGAACTGGAAACTCTCCCACCCCAGTTTTTGCATGTAGCTTTCAATGCCGAGGGACGGGTTCAGGATCCATTTCCACGCTGTGCCCGTCACGATGAAGCTGATCGCCATGGGGTACAGATAGATCGTGCGCAGCGCCCCTTCTGCGCGGATACGCTGGTCCAGCAGAACGGCCAGCACGCAGCCAATGGTGATTGAGAACAGGATGTAAAGACTGCCGAAAATCAGCAGGTTATCGAAAGCCACATTCCAGCGATCCATAGCCAGCAAGCGCACATATTGCTGGATGCCCTGAATATCAAAAGTGGGCAGCATGCGAGAGTTGGTGAGCGAGATGATGCCCGTCCACGCGATGAAGCCGTACACAAAGAACACGAGGAGCAGGAACGGCGGAGCGACCACCAGCTGCGGCAAATATCGCTGCAATCTGTCTAAAACAGACATCTGCTGCTTGCGCTGCTGGGGGTTGGACATAAGGTTCTCTTTGCTCACTGGGTGCTGCGGTCTTATCAGGATCTACGCTTTACTCTGACTGCCCTAGGGAAATCAATCTGCTAGGATTACGGTCTCGGCAAGTTGATTGACAGCCTCTTGCGAAGACATTTCCGTATTGAAATGCTCTGTGACCACATCCAGAAAAGCCCCACGCACGGCGCCGGACTGTACAAGCTCGTGGGCGATGGAGCCAACCACGGTGTTGCGCGCTTCATTGAGAAGAAGGTCTTCGCTTGATTTCATGGCGCACTCGTCAAAGCCGTCAAGGCTCACGCCAAGTCTGGCGGGAATAGAGCCCTTCAGCAGATTGAAGTCCTTTTGCACCTCTTCATCCAGCAGCATGGAGGCCATCAGTTGCTGTCCAGCTTTCTGCTCAGGGTCTGAGACTTTGAACATGGCGAAGCTGTCGGAGTTGATGATGTAACCGCCTTTGGAGGGAGACGAGACACAGATGAAGTCTTCACCGTACTTAAGGCCTGCTGTCAGAAATTCGGCCTTGGCCCAGTCGCCCATAATCTGCATGGCCGCTTCACCGCGCATCACCATGGCAGTGGCAAGGTTCCACTCACGGCCCGGAGCGCCCGGGTCCACATAGGTGCTGAGCTTACGCATCTGGTCGAACACCTTGATCATGGTCTTTGAGCGCAAAGCGTCCTGATCCAGATCCAGATAGACCTTTTTGTAAAAATCTGCGCCGCCGATCCCCAGCAGCACCACCTCAAACAGGGTCACGTCTTGCCAGGGCTGACCGCCGTGGGCGAGCGGGATAATGCCAGCGGCTTTGATCTTGTCTGCAACCTCGTTGAACTCATCCCATGTTTGCGGAGGTGTGACGCCAACCTTATCCAGCACTTTGGGATTGGCCCAGATCCAATCCACACGGTGGATGTTCAAAGGCACGGCAACATATTTACCCTGATACTGAACGGTTTCTTTTAAAAGGTCTGGCAGCAGCTCATCCCAGTTTTGCTGCTGCGCTATGGTGTTAAGCCCTTGAAGCGAGCCGATTTCTGCCCATTCCTGAATGTTCTGACCTTTGATCTGGGCAACGGATGGCGGCACTTGGGCCAGCGCACGGGCACGCAAGACGGCTGCCATGGCGTCGCCGCCTCCCAGAGCAACAGGTGCGTCATCCCACACGCCGCCGCGGGCCTCAAACGCTTGTTTGAGCGAACGGGCTGCACGTGCTTCTCCGCCTGATGTCCAGAAATGCAGAACTTCAGCGGTTGGTGCGGCTTGTGCCGTTATGCTACCGAATAAAACAGCAAGTGCGACCAAGCTGAGACGCGGGCTGTCCATTACATTCTCCCGATGGGTATTCTCAAGGACGCTTCTAGCAAACTCTTTCTTCAATTTATCCCGTATAAACACACAATCCAATGAACTTGCACGTGCAAGACAACCTGACGCATACACATTCCTCTCGCAGCGGCCAAATGTTTTGTTATACAGCACTGGGCCAGAGTGAGCTGGTTGGGACTGAAATGGGTACACCGAGGTATGATGCTCTCGAACAAAACACTGCTGATTGTTGACGATGATGAGGAAATCGCCAGCCTGACGGCAGACTTCCTGAAAGATCGTGGGTACACCGTGTTCACTGCAAACTCAGCAGAGGAAGCCATTGAGCTTCTGGACACCAACCACATTGATCTGATGGTTCTGGACATCATGCTGCCGGGAGAAAACGGGCTGACCCTGTGCCAGCGCGTGCGCCAGACCTCCAGGATGCCAATCATCATCATCTCCGCGATTACAGGTGATACGGAGCGTATTGTCGGGCTGGAACTGGGCGCTGATGATTATCTGGAAAAGCCGTTCAATCCTCGTGAGTTACAGGCTCGCATCTACGCTATTTTCCGCCGCACAGAAGACGTTGAAACAGCGGCAGCGCCCAAGGCGCAGCGCTTTGAGTTCGCCGGTTGGAAGCTGGATGAGGCAACCCGCCACCTGACCGCACCAGATGGTGTGCTGGTGCATTTGAGCTCTTCCGAGTTCGACGCTTTACTGACCTTTGTGAAGGCACCGCAAAAGCCGATCTCTCGCGATACACTGGGCCGCGTGCTGCGCGGTGCCAAGGTGGATTCCCACGATCGCAGCATTGATATTCTGATTAGCCGCCTGCGCAAGAAGCTGGCACAGACGGACCCGAATACGGACTTCATCACCACTGTGCGCCATCAGGGCTATCTGTTTTCTCAAAGCGTAACGCGGGTGTAGGTCCATGGCACTGAAAAGAGCGTGGCCATGTCAGGACTGATCCTGAGTCTCCTGCCCAGATCCCTTGAACGCCGTATGGTTGTGGTTCTCATCACCGCCGTGCTCTCGGTTTTCGTGGTTTTGGGGCTCACGCTCAACGCCTACAACACGCGCGAGTTAGCACTGGCGAACTCTTTTGAGGCCGGTGCGGAACTGAGCCAATACATGCGCGGCACTGCACCTGCTCCTTTTGCGGGTAAGTATCTGCAGGTTGTTGAAGCTGGCAAACCAGTGTTTTCAGGTGATGTCTCTTCTCTTCCTTTGACCTTCAATAACGATGGTCTCAAGCTCGCAGCCGAACTGGTGTTTACCGGTGCTTTGCCTCGAGCAGATTTGATCTCGGACGACCAACCCAATCCAGCCTATCAACTTGATAAGATGGGCGCCTTTGCTCAGGCAGTCACACGGCAGGACAAGGCTGTTCAGCTCTATCTGACGCTTCCAAACCAGCAAGGCAACCGCCTGATCACCTTCCCGAAGCTCTGGCAGGACCGGATGACGGAGCCGGTGCTCTTCATCATCGCGGCCCTTTGCATCACGCTGGTGTTTGTGCTGGCCCGCAGCCTCGTCCACTACACATCCGCCCCGTTCCGTTCTCTGGCGAAATATGAACGGGCAGAGCTGAAACCGTGGGACACAGAGGAAGCCGTTGCCCTGCAGGATACGCTGGTGCGAGAGCAGGAAGCCCGCGCGCAATTGCTGGAAGAGCAAAAGCGGATGCTGGCCTCCATCAGTCATGATCTGCGTACACCTGCCACCCGTCTACGCCTGCGGCTGGAGCAGATCGAATCCACGACCCTGCGCAATCGCATGCTGCATGATGTGGAAGAGATGACCCGCCTCATTGCAGCCTCCCTTGATTTCCTCCGCTTCAACGCCTTGCTGGAAGAGCCTCAACACCTCTCCCTTGCAGCGCTGCTTCAGTCTCTTTGTGATGACTATATGGACACGGGCAATGATGTTGTGTTCGTGCCTCAACGCCATAAGCTGACAGACCAAAGCCGCAATATCTTTGGTGGTGGCGGTGAAGTTGAGCTGGAAGTTGAAGGCCGCGCTGTCATGAATGGCCAACCGACGGCCCTGCGCCGAGCCTTTAGCAATCTCATTGATAATGCGCTCAAATATGGTGGCGCAGCCACTGTGGAGATGCAAAACCTTGAGAATGATCAGCTGCTTGTTTCCATCAGCGATCCCGGTCCCGGCATTCCCGACCATCTGCACGAAAAGGTGTTTGAGCCTTTCTTCCGCAATGACAGTGTAGAGCGCACGCGCTCTTCCAGCGTTGGCCTCGGCCTATCCATCGTCAAACAGATCATCAACGCCCATGGCGGTGAAATCAGCCTTGGTGAAACGGCAGAAGGCAAGTTCTGCATTTTTGTGAAACTGCCGCGCGAACTATGACGGATCGCGCCGCCTAGGTACCAACCTAAGACCTAACGCATTGAATTAAATTGCAAATTTTAACCTGTTTCTGGATACCAGTTGCGTCTAACTTATTTTACTGATCCCGGCACTTATTTCTTATGATTGTTGATAGGATTATGAACGCTATCGCAGGTAATGTAATCCATGGCTGCGCTAACTTTGCGTAGTAAAGAAAGGCGTTTGTTTCGACCCAGACGGAAGGATTTTCTCTAAGGGATATAAGATATTTGGCATGCTCCTGTTTCTGTGCCACAACGACATCGCCTGGAGCTAGATGTAGTAAGAACGAAGCGATAGAGATCCCCCAGAACAAAATGGCTTCTGTTCTACCAATAGATTTAACTTTACGCATTTCTCAGTTCTCGTTTGTATGGGCCTCAACTGAACTGAGGACTGGTCGGATTGCCGAGTGAGGCATATGCCCATATGTGACAATATATGGAAGAATACAGATAGTAAAAACAGCAGTATGTTTTACCTATCGCTGAACCGCTATACTTAAGAACTTACAAGTCAAATCAGCTTTTAGTGATATTTCGATAGTTACAAAACAAATCAAAAATTGTGGGGCTCATCGCATATAACTAATGGGCGCATCGCCGTTAACACCAGCAGTTTTTGGCGGAACATATAAAAGCCTCCCAGAAAGCGGAAAATACAACGTACCCCCCCGAACATTGCTTCTTAAGTTAGCCCTATGGAATCACGGCCTGCGTAGTTTTCCTCATACCACCTGCCATTTTGGGGAAAGACCCGCAAAAACAACCTGTAATGTAACAAGTTGATACATCAGGTTTGCGAGCAAGGCACTTTCATGATTTCCCTAGGACATCATTTAGAAATCCGTCGTTAAAAGCGGAAGGTACCATCGCTGCACTTGGCAGTGTGACCCGGACTTTAATGGAGTACAGGATGAAAGCGTTATTCATTGGTCAGTCTTATATTGACGTGACCTTTTTGTCAGAAATCATGCCAGAGGGTGATGAGAAGGCAATTGCACAGGATTACGCTGTCAGTTTTGGTGGCAACGCTGTCACCGCGGCTTTCGTCTGCGCAAAGCTGGGCATATCACCTGACCTGCTGTGCTCCATGGCAGACGATTGGCTCTCCCGCATGTTCCGCGATATGGCGGCCAAATACTCCATTCCAATCCATAGCTGCAAAGTGAAGGAAAGTTCCCTCTCCTTCATCATGCCAAAAGACGGCAAACGGGCCATCGTACGTTGTCGCGACAACGACTTCCTGCATCCGGTTCCTGAGCTAAACCTGGCTGGTTGTCAGGCGTTGCATGTAGATGGTCACATCCCTCATGCCGCTTTGCACTACGCCAAACTTTGCCGCAAACACGGCATCTTGACGTCTCTGGATGGTGGTGCTGTTCGCGAGAACACCGAGGAACTTCTCGACTACATTGATGTAGCCATCGTATCCGAGCTGTTCTGTGAGCAACTTGGCAAATCCCCGGAAGACACGCTGGAATACTTGCGTGCCAAGGGCGTGAAGGTCGGCGGTGTCACGCAAGGCGAAGAAGGCCTGCTGTGGTACGAAGACAAGTGCCCGATCAAACGTTTACCAGCTCTGAAAGTGCCAAAAGAGCGCGTCATCGACACCAACGGAGCGGGTGATACCTTCCACGGTGCTTACGTCTATGCGTATCTGGCAGACCCAAAAGGCAGTTGGGAAGATCACTTCAAAACAGCGCGCGCGGCCTCCGCACACGCCATTCAGTTCCTCGGCAACGAGGCCTCCCTGCCAACCGTTCTTGATCTCGACAACGTACAGAAGAATTTTCCAGCGAGTGATGCGTAATATGAGTTCTGTTCAGCCTGTTAAAACGGCTCTTGTGGGCTTTGGTGTTTCTGGCCAAAGCTTCCACGCACCTCTGCTGACATTTGTAGAAGGGATCGACCTTGCCGCGGTGGTTTCCAGCAAGCCGGATCTCGTCAAAAGCAAGTTGCCCGATTGCACGCCCTACACCTCCTTTGATGAGCTGTTGGAGCAACCGGAGATCGAGCTTGTCGTTCTCAGCCTGCCCAACACATTGCACTACGATCATGCCAAAAAGGCACTGCTCGCTGGCAAGCATGTGGTGGTTGAAAAGCCATTCACCATCACCAGTGCAGAAGCTGAAGAGCTGATCGACATTGCAGAGCAGAAAGACCTGAAGCTCTCAGTCTATCATAACCGCCGGTTCGACTGCGATTTCCTGACGGTTCAGGACCTGATGGAAACAGGCAAGCTCGGCAAAGTGCACTCGTACCTGTGCAACTACAACCGCTACCGCCCGGACATTAAAGGCCGTTGGCGCGAGCAGGATATCCCCGGTGCCGGTATTCTTTATGATCTGGGTGCCCACGGCATTGATCAGGCGCTGAGTTTGTTTGGCACGCCAAAATCCGTTCAGGCGAAACTGCGCGTTCAGCGTAAAGAGGCAGCAGCGGTGGATCACTTCCATCTTGTGCTCGGCTATGACGACTGCGATGTCGTCCTGCACGGCAACTGCCTCAGCACTGAGCAAGGTCCACGCTTTCAGGTGAGCGGGGATAAAGCCACCTACATCACCTATGGCATGGACCCGCAAGAGGACATGTTGAAGGCTGGCGGTGGACCTGCAAGTCCGACCTGGGGCATTGAAGCTGAAGACGACTGGGGCACGCTCTACGACGAGACGGGTGAAGGTACGCGCGTACCAAGCCAGAAAGGTGGATACGAACGGTTCTACGCAGGTATGCGGGACGCCATTCACAATGATACCGCAGTACCAGTCTCCCCACGTGACGCGATGCAGACCATCCGCATCATCGAAGCAGCTTATCTGAGCAACAAAGAAGCCAGAACTGTCTTGCTCTGAAGATCGAAACTTGACCTGTGGCGGCTCTATGCTGCCGCGGGCTCCTCTCCTCGCGGTTCAGCACATAAGCGCGCAGCAAAAAGCGCTTTGAACGCAAAAATCACAAAACAACGCAAAGAAAAACGCAGACTGAAATCCGGTCCCGTGGTCCCTTCAGGCATGCGCGCTTTTGCGATTTCGGGATGCTAGAGCGCGTACTGATCCTCATTACAAGTGAAACTGCCCGGATTGGCAGTTCTGTAATGTATCAAGCTGTTGTTACAGCATTGTTGCAAATGTATGGGAGGGTGTCGCCGACCGCATGTAATTGCATGATGTATATTAGTATATAATTCGAGTTAATCTTATTTATACATCAAGTCGATTAGTGCTGATATCCGTCAGTAAGTCATTCTCTATGTAATGAGAAATATTTCCCTTTGTAACAATTCGTAACACTCCGTAACACTAGTCTTTTTACGTATTGTTGTGCGGCCTTACGCAAATGATCCTCGCGTAAAAATCGCCTCTTGTCCCTTCAAGACTTAGTGGAAGCTTAAGAAGGCGCGCATTCACCTAATATAATCGGGAGATAAAATGGTGAAGGATCCAAAAAACAAATTTTCCATCAATTTGCCTTTGAAGGGCATTGTTCAGGCTGTCACCGACCTGCCCGATCCGGTGTTTGCCGAAAAGATGATGGGTGATGGTGTTGCCATCGACCCGACAGACAATGTTCTTTACGCCCCGTTTGCTGGCCAGATAACTCAAATTCATAATTCACATCATGCAGTTACACTGCAACAAGGTGATGTTGAACTGCTGATGCACATCGGTCTCGACACCGTCGCCCTGAAAGGCCGCGGCTTTGAACTGCACGTCGCAGAGGGAGATCAGGTCGAGCAAGGTCAACCCCTTATCACCTTCGACGTCGACCTCATCGCCCGCGAATGTGTTTCCGTTCAGTCCGCAGTTGTCATCACCAGCGGTCAGGAAGTCACAACAGTTGCTCCCCTCGGCAGCATTCAGACAGACCTCAGTCAGGTCGTCTTCACCGTCCCAAGCAGCAACGATCCGCAAGGCACAATTGCTCCAGCGCAGGAAACTGCTGCCGAGCCAACCGGCCCTGCTATCACTGGCTCCGTCAAGATCCCCAACGCCACCGGCCTCCACGCCCGTCCAGCCGCCCGTCTGGCTGTTGAAGTGCGTAAAGCGGACGCAAAAGTGACCTTTACGGTCAACGGCAAAACCTGCAGCGGCTCTTCCGTTACCGGCATTATGTCTTTGAAAACAAAGCTTGGTGACGAGCTGGAGATTGAAGCTGTTGGTCCAGATGCGCAGCAAGTGGTAGCTGATGTTATCGCTGCTGTGAAAGCTGGTCTTGGCGAAGAAATCACCAGCTTCTCCGAGGCTCCGCAGGAAGACGTGATCGAGGAAGCACCTCTGCTTCAGGTCAAGTCCGGCGAAGATGGTGTTCTCATCGGCTTCACCGCCTCTCCGGGCCGCGCTATCGGTAAATTGGTCAAGCACAACAAGGCTCTACCGGAAGTTACCCGCGAGAGCATTGGCCCTGCTGAAGAGCGTGCCGCGTTCAAAGCCTCCGTCAAATCCTCCATCGCTGACCTGCAAAGCATCATGGACCGCCTGAACATGAACAGTCAGGAAGAACTGGCCGAGGTCTTCAACGCCCACATCGAGCTGCTCTCCGATCCGGAACTCTCCGAAAAGCCACTGGCAGACATCGCCAAGGGCCAAGGCGCCGCCTGGAGCTGGAAGCTGGCTTACGAAGCCCAGGCTGAAACCCTCGCCAAAATGGACGACCCGCTGCTCGCTGGCCGCGCCGTTGACGTCCGCGACATCGGCCTGCGCGTACTGAAAAAGCTGCTTGGCGTTGATGATGGTGGTGAGATTTTAGAGGAAGGCACCATCCTTCTTCAGGAAGACGTCACCCCTTCCGAAATCGTTGCTCTGGACCTCACCAAGATCGTTGGTCTGTGTACTACCCATGGCGGGTCTTCTTCTCACGCGGCCATCATCGCCCGCTCTAACGACTTGCCCTACCTCGTTAATGTTGAAGACGCTATGAAGGATCTGGAAGACGGCACCGTGCTGCTTCTGGACGCAAAGCGCGGTAAAATCAAAGTTTCTCCGACTGACGCCGAGCAAGCTGCATTCACCAAGAAGATCGAAAACGCAGCCAAGCAAGCTGAAGAATACCAGCGTGACGCCCACAAGCCGGCCATCACCAAAGACGGTTTCCGGGTGGAAGTTGCGGCCAACATCGGCAGCGTCGAAGATGCTGAAAAAGCTGTTGCAGCTGGTGCTGAAGCCGTTGGTCTGCTGCGTTCCGAGTTCCTCTACATGGAGCGCCTCAACGAGCCGACGGAAGAAGAGCAGGCCGAAAAGGTTGGCGCAATCCTTGAGGTTATGGGCAAGGAACGCCCTGTCATCATCCGCACGCTGGATGTGGGCGGCGACAAGCCTTTGCCTTACATGCCTATGCCGCATGAAGAGAACCCGTTCCTCGGCGTCCGCGGTGTGCGCATCGGCATCGAGCGCCCAAGCATCTTGCGCCGTCAGGTCCGGGCCATTCTTTCTCAGGCACACAAGGGTCATGCACGCATCATGTACCCGATGATCAGTGCACTGGATGAGCTGCGTGCCGTCAACGCTCTGGTGCGCGAAGAGCAGAAGAACCTTGGTGTAGAGCATGTTGAAGTCGGCATTATGATCGAGGTGCCCTCCGCTGCTCTTATGGCCGACAAGCTTGCACCGGAAGTGGATTTCTTCTCCATCGGCACCAATGACCTCACCCAATACGTCATGGCGATCGACCGCGGCCATCCCGGCCTAGCGTCCCGCGCCGACGCTCTGCATCCAGCCGTGCTGCGCATGATCGAGCTGACCGTCAGAGCAGCAGACGATGCAGGCAAATGGGTCGGCGTCTGTGGTGGCCTGGCCAGTCAGGTAGAAGCGGTGCCCGTTCTCATCGGCCTCGGCATCAAAGAACTCTCTGTCAGCGTACCTGCGTTGCCGGAAGTGAAACACAAAGTTCGCACTGTATCCATGGAGGAGTCCCGCAAGCTCGCGCAAGCAGCTTTGGACTGCGCGGATACCAGTGACGTGAAAGATCTCCTCAAATCACAGCAGTGATGCAGGAGTAAATGTGGGAGTTGGTGTTCCAGTCGGGAATACCTAACAAAAGTCAGGGGGCATGGCGTGTTCGCACACCATGCAACTCTGGGGGAAAAACAATGAGTACATTCTCAAACGCATTCGGTGCCTTACAGAAGGTTGGTAAGTCCCTAATGCTACCAGTGTCGGTTCTTCCAGCTGCTGGTATCCTTCTCGGCGTCGGCGCAGCTGACCTGCCATTCATTCCGGAATTCATCAACCACCTGATGGCTCAGGCTGGTGGTTCGATCTTCGGTAACCTGCCTATCATCTTCGCAGTTGCCGTTGCACTCGGCTTCGCTAAAAACGACGGTGTTGCCGGCCTTGCTGCCGTGGTTGGTTACGGTGTTCTTCTCGCAACAATGGGCGTTGTTGCTGAAACACTTGCGATCGAAACCAAGCCGATCCTCGGCATCACTTCCATCGATACCGGGGTGTTTGGCGGCATCCTCGTGGGCGCGCTGGCTGCGTTCATGTTCAATAAGTTTTTCCGCATAAAGTTGCCGGATTATCTAGGCTTCTTCGCGGGTAAGCGATTTGTGCCGATCATCACTGCGTTTGCCTGTATTTTCCTGGGCGTTATCCTATCATTCGTATGGCCTCCAGTCGGCGGTGCCATCAACGCGTTCTCCCGTTGGGCAGCGGAAGAAAACCCGGAAGTTGCGTTCTTCATCTACGGTGTGATCGAGCGTGCGCTGATCCCATTCGGCCTGCACCACATCTGGAACGTGCCATTCTTCTTCGAAGCTGGCTCCTACATTGATCCGGCAACCGGCCAGGCTGTAACAGGCGAAATCCAGCGTTACCTTGCTGGTGACCCGACTGCTGGTAACATGGCTGGTGGCTATCTCTTCAAAATGTGGGGCCTGCCTGCAGCTGCACTGGCAATCTGGCACTGCGCGAAACCTGAAAACCGCACCATGGTTGGCGGTATCATGATCTCCGCAGCGCTGACCTCCTTCCTGACTGGTATCACTGAGCCAATCGAGTTCGCGTTCCTCTTCGTTGCGCCAGTTCTTTACATTGCACACGCCATTCTTGCGGGTGTTGGCTACTCCCTGATGATCATGCTCGGCATCAAGCACGGCATGACCTTCTCACACGGCTTCATCGATTACGTTCTGCTTTACCCACTCTCCTCCAACGGCTGGATGCTGGTGGTGTTTGGTCTGGGTTACGCAGCTCTGTACTACGCTGTGTTCCGTATTCTCATTGTAGCCCTGAACCTGAAAACTCCGGGCCGTGAAGCTGCAACTGAGACTTCCGCAGCTGTTGCCAGCGGTGATGAAGATGCAATGTCAGCAGCGCTTGTGAAAGCCTTCGGCGGCGCAGACAACATCACCAACCTAGATGCATGTATCACCCGTCTGCGTGTCAGCACCGCAGATGTTTCCAAGGTTGATGATGCAGCATTGAAAGCACTTGGTGCCCGCGGTGTTATCCGTGTCGGCAACGGCGCGCAGGCCATCTTCGGAACGGCTTCTGAAAACCTGAAGACCGACATGGAGATCTACCTGCAAGGCGGCGGTGCTTCTGCACAACCTGTTGCTGAGCAAGGTCTCGACGCGGCTGCAATCTTTGGTCAGCTTGGCGGCAAGGATAACGTGGTAGCTGTTGAGGCTGTTGCAAATACCCGCGTGCGCGTAGAACTGCGTGATATCGCTGGTGTGTCCATGCCAGAGCTGTCACAGGCAGGCATTCAGGTCATGAAAGCCGGAGACAAAGCGCTCCATCTCATCGTTGGCGACAAGTACATCAAACTCGCCAAGGATCTCTCTGCTCAGATTTAACTGACAGAGACATAAGGTGCCTTTGAAGGTTTACCCTCCTCCCGAACCTTCAGGGGCACCCACCACCAAAAGCAGCACTCCCCGCCCGGCGAGTGCTGCTTTTTTGTGTTTGGGAAGCAGTACCGTTTAGGTTAAGAGCTTCTTCCTTGTGTGTTAACGCCGCTCAACCCTCCTTAACCCTTCTCACATACGCTTTTGAGCAAAACTACAGAGGGACGGATATGTGTGATGCGTGTGTTGTGCAGTTGGTGAGGGAGCGGTTGTCGCGCCGAGGATTTTTGTGCGGAGCAGTGGCCTCAGTGGCGGGTGGCGCCGTGCTGAGTGCATCTGCTTTGGCGGCGACGGCAAATGTAATTCCCGAAGCCGTTTCATTTTCAAACGTGGTGGATCTCACCCAGACACTGACACCGGACTTTCCAACGTTTGAGGGTGGTCCTGCGTTTGAGGAGAGCTATGAATTTACCTTTGCCAGGGACGGGCTGAACCTGAAGACCCTCCACTATCATGAGCATGTGGGAACACATTTCGATGCTCCGATCCATTTCAGCAAAGACGGCCAGTCTATTGATGAGATCCCGGTTGAGAAGTTCGTTTGCCCGTTGGCCGTAATTGATGTGCGCGATCAGGCGGCAAATAATCCTGACTACCGTGTTACACCAGAAGACATTTTGAAGTATGAACAGCAGCATGGACACATTCCAGACAGAGCCTGTGTTGCGATACTTTCTGGTTGGCCGCAATTTGTAGGCACAGATAAGTACCGGGGAGAAGACGGCAAGGGTGTTCTGCACTTCCCCGGGTTTCACGAGGATACGGCTAAGTTTCTGATTGATGAGCGCAATGTCTACGGACTTGGCGTGGACACCCTGTCCATTGATTACGGGCCAACAAAAGACTTTCCCGTGCACTATCTCTGGTTGGGATCTGGCCGATATGGCATCGAGAATCTGACCAACTTGGATCAAGTACCGCTGGCAGGTGCGACAATCATTGCTGGCGCACCAAAGTTCAAAGGTGGGACAGGTGGGCCGGGCCGTGTCCTCGCGGTCTATTAAATGCAAGAAGGAGAGCGGCATTCATCGGCTCTCCCTGTCTTCCGGTCGTTAGCTGGAGGGTGTTGCTACACTTTGAGGGGTACTCCCCTTCATCTCCTTGGCACGCTTTACCGCGTCTTCCACCTGCGTTGCCCAGATCGGACGTTCCTCGGCATTTTTCCAAGGCACTTTTGGCCACCAGGCTTTCGTAGAGATGACTTGTCCCGGTTCGACAGAACCACCCGGCAGCGGTATGGCAACATCGACGCCGTACTTTTCGGCAGCTACCTTGACGCGCTCAACAGGCTCAGTCCAGTTGTGGGAGGACAGATCAAACAGCCCCCAGTGCACTGGCAGCATTGTTTTGCCCTTCACCAGTTTGTGCACCAAAACAGCCTGTTCTGGTCCCAGATGAGTGTCTTTCCAAAGCGGATTGTAAGCGCCCGTTTCAATCACGGTCAGATCAAATGGCCCAAGGCGTTCGCCAATCTCTTCAAAGCGATCATGCATGCCAGTATCGCCAGAATAGAAAACTGAGTGTTCCGGCCCGTTAAAGGCCCAGCCAGCCCAGAGGGTTGCATTCACATCACTAAACGTGACAGAGCGGCCTGATCGGTGCCGTGAAGGGGTGGCCGTAACAGTTGTCTCCTCAACTTGCACAGATTGCCACCAGTCGAGTTCGGTAATACTGGACTTGGAAACACCCCAATATTCCAGATGAGACCCAACCCCAAGCGGCACGATCCATTGTACCTGCTGCCGCGCCAGTCTCTGAACCGTCTCCATATCCAGGTGGTCATAATGGTCATGGGAGATAACAATAGCATTGAGCTCAGGCAGGTCTTCCAAAGCGATCACCGGATCATAGAAGCGCTCAGCGCCCACCCAAGGCACTGGAGAGGCGTGTTTACTCCAGACCGGATCAATCAAAATGCGCGTTTCATCCATCTCGACCAAGAGCGTGGAGTGACCAAACCATGTTACGCGAGCCCCGGATTCCGGTGCTACATTGAGGCGATCACCAATTGTCTCGACAGGAATGTCTTGTTGCGGTCTGTTGTGGTCGGTTGGTTCCAGAACAAACTGGCGGAAAATCTCACTTAACGGCCCGCGCACCATTGGCAACTCGTTTGCGAAACTATCATCACCCCATTGCTTGGACTGCGTTAGCTGCGCTTTGTGGTCATCATCTGGTTTTTGCCCCATGTTCGTGTAGGCGCTGGCGTAAATCGTACCAACGCCGATCACCACTACACCTAGCACGCCACCCGCAATCTTCTTAATCATTCGCTTTTGCAATCTCTTACATGCGAGCTTGAGGCACACAGCCTGCTCATCTTGCCCATTTCTCGCTGCTTAAATTAGGGAGCTGCAAGTGTACATACCAGACGCAAATTGTAAATTATGTGCGCCAGCAGCACTTCTGTGATGACCGTCACATTTTCAGTAGCTTCAAAGGCCAGAGTTACACCTTCATCCTTCCTCCCTGAAAATTACAATAAAATCTTTGCCCTTCTTCAATTCTCGATTAACTCAACGACGCATTTCACGCCATCTCCCTTAAGATTGCTCAGCATTTTGGTCTTATAGGTAAGTAAGAAGCAAAAATATGCGCATTCGATTGGAGCATCTCGATGCCGAAGTCTGACCTCACTCCCGAACAGAAAAAATGGACTGATCAGGTCCTTAAGCACTTGAATTTAAAGAATGTGGATGAGGTTCAACCGGACGAAACGCATTCTGACAATACAGAGCACAACAAGCGTCCCAATGAAGTGAATCCGGGGCAACCTGGAGCACGGCGTGCTCGCGTATTGGTTTCTAAAGACAGTACAGCTGCACATCAGGAGCAGGCAGCACGCGCGGCAACTGAGTTTAAAGCTGAAATTACGCAGCTCTCCAATAGATACCAGGCGCTGGCAACAAATGCACAAAAGCTGGACGCGCAGGCCCGCAAACAGCTCGTGACAAAAGAGCATATTGATCTCTTCAAAGTACAGATCGAAAAGATCAGCAACACCTTCAAGCAGTTTAACAAGAATTTTTCTGGCCAGCAGCGACCTGATGCCGGAACTATAAGCGTGCTCAAGACCTTGCTGGATAAGGTCCAGTATCACATCACCGAGGGAAAGAAGGTTCTGCAGCAGGGATGTGAGCACGCTGATGCGATGATTGCCAAGGAGATGCCAGCTGTCGAGGCCTACCAAAACACCGTTGAAGACACTTTCAAGCATCGCGATGAGTTGACGCAATGGGGCGTTGATACCACTGACTTCGATAAGGCTCACCGTATTGCAAACCTTCCGCTCTTGCGCATGCAAAAGGCGATTTCTGATCATAGTTATCAGGGCCTGAAGTTCATGCTGGGTAAGATTGCTGGCAAGAAAGAAGCCTTTGTAAAGGCCTATGATGATGCCAAGGAGCAGATCGAGAAAAACAAAGAAGAGGCGCAGCAACAACTGGATAAAACACTTGCTGACGCCACATCCTTAAACAAACGTGCGCCAGAGCTTGAACACTCGCCCGAAGCGCTCACACAGTTTACCTCAGCTTTTGAAAAGGTTGCGACTTCCACTCCAAAAGGACAGCAAGCTTTAAGCACCGGCGATTATCAAGGTGCAACAGCCATTTTGCACGACAACGAAGGCGCACTGTTCCAGATGCAGCAGCTCTGGTTTAGCAATGCGACCACGGCAGATGGGGAAGCGGATCAGCCCATTGAGAAGGGCAAACCAATCCCAACGCGCAAGAAGATTGAAAACCTGCGCCGTGCATTGGAGCAAGCCTATGAACGGTTGCCCTTTATCAAAGCTTCCCTGCCGAATGCTCATCAATATGAAGCTGAATGCAAATCACTGAAGACATTGCTCACTTCAGCTCAATCAGATCTGATTTCCGGAAGAATTGAAGACGCGGAAGAAAAGGTCCTGCCACTCCGAAAAATCCGCTTCCAGCTTTACAGTCTGACCCATAAGGCCAAGGAGCAGGTTCAGTGGGTTGAAAAGCAACTTACTCAGCTAAAAGACGATGCCAGTTCCTGGCTTGATCGTCACAAAGACCTCAAGCTCATCAGCCAATCAGATGAAAATGCCAGACAAAGCTTCGACGCCTATGAAAAAGAAGCAGAAAACGTAAGAAATCACTTCGACAGCGCAGCAGGCCATATTGAAAACGGCAAGGCAATTCAGGCACAAAAATCCGTCGATGAAGGCATGAACAGCCTGAAGCGTCTGATCTCTCATGCCTCAGATATTGAACTGGACTAACCTCCGCATTGCGGTTTAGGGCTGCAGAAGTTTTCGGATGCTCCTCGCCAGAGCTCGTTTTGTTTCCGCGCTATCTGCGTTCTCTGTCATGAGCCAACGTGTAAGCAACCTATGCGCCATACCCATAATCGCCTGCCCTAACAGTTCAGCAGAAGTTTCATCCCAGACTGAACCTTCACTTTGACCATGTGCAATTGTACGGGTGGTTTCATCGTGTAAAGCAACATGAGTGAACTGGGTCTTACCCATCCAGTAAGCCTGTGGGATGTTCAAGAATACAACACGCGCTATGCCTGGGTTGGCAAAATAGAACTCACACCAGACATCCAGAAAGACCAGACACTTATCAACCGTGTTATCAGCAGTACCAGCGGCAGCCATTGCTTCTGCATAAAGGTTATCAAGATCTCCTTTAATGCAGGCGTAGAGCATCTCTTCCTTATTGCCAAAGTATTTGTAGACCGTTTGTGGGCTCACCCGAGCCTGCTGACAGATCTGCCGTATCCCTACATCCTGATACATCCCGGAGGAGAAGATCTCCAGAATGGTTCGGCGAAGTGTTTCAAGTGCTTCCGGCTTTATTGTTCTGCGGTCAACATCAACGGTCATTCCGATTGGCTCCCCCAATTTTTGCCATTGTATCTGGTTTTCGACTGTCTCCTAGTCGCCTTGTTCCCTCATGTACCGAAAAACACTCCAGTTTTGATCGAGATCAAATAACTTGACACAACAACAAGACTCGGTAACGCTGTTTCCATATATTCAGGAGGGAGAATTTTGGGGGAGTTTCAAACTTATCTGCCAATTTATGCAGTGGTTCTCGCCGTTATACTCAGTGTCGGCGAAACGCTCATTTTAATCAGAACCGATAAATATTGGCCGTTGTCTATCGACGACTATCTCGCATGCAGTTTACTCGTCTTTTCTGCTTTGATTTTCGAAAGCACAATGGGCATCGCTCTTATGCTTTGCGCATGGGCGTTCATGTCTGGCAACCTCTACGCAATGCTGTTTACGCGGCTCGACCCGCAAACGGGAACCCGCGAACGCATACCAGCCCTCTCAATTCTTCTTGGTGCAGCCTCAATCGGTCTTCTTGCAACCTTCGCAACACTCATTTCAAGGATGGTTCCAGCATGACACTGACAGATACCGCTAACACAATTGATACAGGGTCCTACCAAAAGGATGGATACCTGTTTCCCATCAAAGTGCTTGGACCAGACAATGCCATCCGCATGCGTGCAGAACTTGAAGCAATTGAGAAGCTGCAAGGGCATCCCATGGACAAAGCGCAATGCAACAAGTCATATCTTCTGTATGACTGGGCAGATGAACTCGTCCATCATCCGGTTATTCTCGACGCGGTTGAGCAACTGATCGGGCCGGACATCTTATGCCTGATGACCAACCTGTTCACCAAGGAGGCAGGCAGCAGTTCCTACGTTTCCATGCATCAGGACGCAGCCTATTGGGGCGTAGACGCTGATGATGTGGTCACCGCATGGGTCGCGTTGAGCCCGGCCACCGCCCAATCAGGTGTGATGAAGGTGGAGCCTGGCAGTCACAAATCCATCCGCACGCAAATCAACACCTACGCCAAAGACAACCTTCTCACCCGCGGACAGGAGATCCCGGAGGAAGAGCTGGAGCCGGAAAATCAGATCTATATGGAGCTGAAACCCGGTGAGATGTCGCTGCACCATTTCAAACTCGTGCATGGCTCGGATGCTAACACCACAAGCGATCGCCGCATTGGCTTTGCAATCCGTTATGTGGCTGCCAAAAGTAATGTAAGCGCCGATAACCAATCTGCATTGCTGGTGCGCGGGCAAAACCACACAAGCATCAGCATGGAGAAACGTGCGAAGGACTTGAACCCAACACAGCGCTATCGTGAACACGCCCGCGCCATGCGCAATTTGGTCAGGTCTATGCTTCTTCCACAAAAAGAGGCAGGATTGGGAGAGCGCGCAAGATTGTTCATCACGCGTCAAGCCGGGGTACTAATAACATACTACCGGCAAATCAAGGGGGGATAACGCAATGAGTGAAGCAAACAATAGCCATAACCAGCAGTTTGGCAGTTTCAAAGAGTTCTATCCATTTTATCTGGCAGAACATGGGAATGTCGTGAGTCGCCGATTGCATTTTGTGGGAACCGCGCTGGTGCTTTCGCTGCTCACTTATATCATCTCATTCGGCCTATGGACGCTGCTGCTTGCGGTCCCAATCGTTGGCTATGGCTTTGCTTGGGTTGGGCATTTCTTTTTTGAAAAGAACAAACCAGCCACATTCAAGTTTCCGTTTTACAGCCTGCTTGGCGACTTTGTGATGTTCTTCGACATTTTGCGCGGCAAAGTTTCTATCCTGAAATAAAGTGTTTGAACCAGCTTGCGAGGACGGGCAAGCGGGCAATTTTCAGCACAGCAGCAACGCAAAACCTTAGGTAAAGCCCACAGATCTTGGTGCTTGTATTGGTCATGGCAGCAACTCACAATGCTCATGTGACCAATACAAATCTGAGTGTCCTATGAAAAACCTCAGCCTGGCAATTTCGCTTCTCATTGCCTCGTCCAGCATTGCCTCTGCCGGAATGACCTCCGATCTCAATTCTGCCATCGCCAATATGTGCGAGAAACTGAAGACCTGCGCGTTCCTGCAAGTCGGCATCAACGCTTCTTCAAAGAGAACCCCGACAGCAACCGCCATCAACAACAGCGTCAATCAAGCCTGTGCTCTAATCAAAGCAGATTTCACCAGTGCGGCAACAACAAATACTCAGAAAAGAAAGGCAATTGCCTGCGCATCCTCAGTCACAAAAAAGGCCTGTAGTGAACTCAGCCAACCCAACGCCCCAAGCCCCCCAGCCTGCAAAGGCTTCCAAAGTTTCAAGCGAACAAGATAGGCAAGCCCAAGCCCCCTCACCGATTACCATGGACCTTACTCAGCAACCTTCACTAGCCATCAACATACGCCCAGCCAAAGCCACAGAGGTTGATCTGTTGGCTGCAATCGAGCTGGATGCCTGGCGAAACGGCATCAAACCTCTCCTCCCCGTTTTGTGTGCGGAGGTCGTGGAAGCAAACAACCCTTTCCAGCCCTTCGTTCATGCTTGCATTGAGCATATTTTAGTTGCTCAACTCGGTGATAACATCGCTGGTTTTGCAGCAAGAGAATTCAACGATAACCGCATCACCGATCTCTGGGTCTATTCTCTCTTTGAAGGCAAAGGCATCGCCACAACTTTGCTCATGGCCCTAGAAGCAGAAATCCAAAACGCTGGCTACACCACCGCCCTCATCACAGTCACCGCCCAAAACACCAGAGCTCACCAGCTTTACACCCATCTAGACTACAAAGTGATCCGCAAAGAGACGCGATATGATCGCGCCTTGAAAACAAGCTTGGAGAAAGTTGATTTGGGGAAGATCTTTGAGACCCAAATTTAAGACCTTCATTAACCACGTTCTTTCTTGATACTTAGCCTTACTCACGCGGGCCTTTGTCGCCCGTCTTCCCTCACAGACTTGAATGCAACTCAAGATGTGAGGAACAGGCGCCGTGACAATAACAATAAATGAAAAAGACCTAGATGCTGCCACACTGCAACTGGCTGTACTCGCCGGTTTACTCATCCAAACAGAGGAAGGTTCCTCTGAATACTCGCTGGTGGAGGACTGGTTTTCTGATCCAATCTCTCATCTTGCTGACGGTCTTAAAAATCCCCAGAGCAATCTACCTGCCTTGATCAAAGAACTTATCGGTTCACGCAGTGGTGCTACTCTCAATATTCCCAGTGCTTCAACAGATAGCCTCGGCACCTGGTATCCGCTGCTGCAAGCAAATGATGCAGAAACTACAGCAGATGTGTCCGGCCCATACCTCATTTCCAGACCAGCAACTCAGGGCGGACTGACATATGGGGTGGGTTTCCAGACAGTTCAAAATATCTCCACCGATCTGCAGGCCAGAATTTGGGGCCTTCTTCCGATTATCATTGTGAATGGATCGCCTGAGGTGGCGCTGACAGATCCGGACGAGAGTATTGTGCTGGGTGTCGAGATTGCCAGTTCATCGGGACCGGTTGTCGAAGTCGCAGGCTTTTCATTAGATGGCCTTCAAATGAGCGTCGCTATGGTTCCTGCGAATACAACAGGTTCTCCCGTCGACATTAGTCTTGAAATTCTTCAACTTAAGATTCCAGGAGAGGCACAGGCCAACGATGTTAACCTAGCCGATTTCCAAGCCGTTTCTAATGAAGAAATTATGGGAGCTGTACGAGGGCTTCTCATCGCGGCGCTGGCGCAGGTCATGCCAGCAGACTCGCCTGAGATATCCTTACTGTTCCCTGCAATAGGCTTTGGCGGACAGGTTGCTGATATCGGAGAGGTCCCTGCCCTTGACTGGCTCTCGTTGCTTGAGAACAGTGAAGACCTGACCAAGCCCTTCGTCGATTGGCTCCTGCAAATTTCTAGTGATACCAAAACGCTCAATGCTTGGGGCGCTGCATTGACTGGCTTGATCACTGGCACAATTACACAGGCCTCTGGCGAAGGAACTCCAGCAGCCCCCTATCAGTATGCCCTCCAGACCATCGGAAGCGTTGGGACGCTATACCTGACACTTCAGGCAACGACTAGTAATGATGGCACAACTCACTTGCTGCCAGGTTTGGCGTTTGATGCAGATGCCGTCGCTTTGGGAACATCGGAAGCTCAACTTGTTCCGTCGGCTTCGCTCACGTTTGTTGATCTTGGTTTCAACAGCGGTGCCCTTTCTGTTGCACCTGCACCATTTGCTGCTCAGCTTACCCTTGAGAGCAAAACCCAAGGCTCGGACCTCATCAGTGCGATATATGATGGCAAAGCCTTTGCGGTTGGATCACTGGAGCTGGGGATTGAACTCACTCCATCCGGTGAGAATGTAAACCTCTTGCCGAAGTTTGAGCTTGTTTCCGTTGAAATGGCCGGCTCCTCACACGCCTCTCTCAATCTGTTGCAGCCGGAGAAGGTTGCAAGTGTCGTTGCTGGTGATCTGGCATCTGCGGTGAGCGAAAAGCTCCACGATTTACTGGGCACATCTGCGGGTACACCTGGTTTTGCTCTTTCTGTCTTGATAGGCCTTGCTGCTCCCACCAGCAGTGGTTGGACGCAGGATCTTGCACCTCCTCTCAGCACGGATGAGTTTGCAAGTAACATTACAGATCCCTTAGGGGCTCTGCAGAAGTGGTATTATGCGGTCCTTAATGCGGATCAACCAATCTCTGGTGCACTACCTGCCCAATGGATTGCGCAGATGATAGCAACCTTGATGACCAGTGGTTCACAAGCGGTCTCGATATCATCTGCAGCCGGAACTTCGCAGGATCCCTGGCTATTCCCGCTCATGGGCGCTCAGATCAAAGCTTATCTGCGTGCCTATACAGAAGACGCAAATCTGATTGTCGGACTTCAGGTCGGAGCAGATTTTGAACTGAGTTCTGAAACCCCGCTGAACATCTCGCTTGGTGCCGACCTTCTCACATTGGAAACTTCCAGCGCCGATCAAGTACTGTCAGGCGCAAATGCTTTCAATGCGTTGAGCTTTCAGATTGCATTGCCAGAAGGCGTCACCACCTCCGCGGTCTCCGGCATTACCCTTGGCATTGAAGGGGCTGATGCGCAGGTCAGCTGGTCATCAGAAAATGGGTTTGGCTGGCAGATCAATGTGGCTCAATCTCAGTTGAAAGACGGTGACACGGTTGTCGCAAGTGGCAGCAACCTGGAATTCGCACAAGGTGTGTCCTGGGTCGATAAATTATCCGGTGCGGGTGCAGCCACTTTTGCTCCTTTGCTCGCTGGGATTAGCGGTTTGGCTTTGCTGCGCACAGGCACGCGCGCAGGCTTGCTGCTGGATGGATGGTTAGGTCTGCTTGGCGGAGCAACTGCACAGAACATGCCTGCTGGCATTACATGGCCCGACGATATGCCACGCGTTGGCGCTGACATTCTCACCAATCCATTGGAGGCGATCAACAGGCAGATCAACAGTCTGCTTTCTGAGCAAACACAGGCGCAAGCTGCGCTGTCTTTACTTGGCTGGGCTTTAAGTGATGATACATCCGCGCCGCAGATCTCAACTTCAAGCAATGGCGATCCCTACCTTGTCCCATTGCCGACGTCCACGGGCATCAATCTGGCTATCTGGGACAAGGAGGACGCAGGAGACGGTGTTATCGTTGGTTTGCAACGGACTTTTTCTCCAGAGACTCTGGGCGACGTTGTTATCTCCGTTGAGACTTCTGCTGAGCTGTACTCCAGCTCGACTTCGACTGACTCCCACACGCCTTCTGTTACCCTTCTTGCTGGTTTGTCGGGTGTAAATGGAGATCTCATCCAGAACACATTGAGCTCCGCCCAGATAGGTCTCACATTGGTGCTCACCTCAGAGGGCCCGGCTATAGCGCCAATTTTGTCGGTGACCCCTGCTGATGAGAATACGCCAATCAGAGTAGATTTTGACAATCCAGCAACCGCTCTTTCAGCCGCCCATAGCGAAGTACTGCTAACCCTATTGAACAAAGGCGTTGCAGCATTTGTAGACGCTTATGGCGGCAATGAAACACTCTCCAAGCTAGGCGGACTACTTGAAACAGCTGGCCTTGCAGTAATGGTGGATGGACAGTTCGCTCTGAACGCTCAAGCATGGCTGCAACTCACAGCAGCTCCGACTTCGTTCTTTAAAGAGGCGGGAAATTATCTGCTGGAGCAGGTTCAGCAACGAGAGGATCTGATCAACCTCATCAAGTCTGTGTCCGGACTTGAATGGCCGAGTGTTCCAGACGAGCTGCTGGCTGTTCTGGCAGCTCTGGACCTGATCACTTCCAAGGAGGATGGCTACCTCCCTGTCCCGAACTCAATTCTGGCATTGATGTCAAATCCTGCATTGTTCCTCCCAACGCAACTTTCTGCGTTGATGGACAGTGCAGAGAAAAGAGCTGCTCTAGCAGCTGCTTTTGTTCAATCCACAGCCACAGCAAGTTTCGGTCCTCTGGAACTGACGGTTTTGAATGCAAACGACTTCAAACTAGAGCTTACCAGTCCCGTAACTTTCGGTTCTTCTCTTCAGTTGGATACATCCATCAGTTTTGATCTGACAAGTGAGAGTTTGACAGCCTCAGTGGATCTGAGTGCACCCCAGATTGAGAGTGCTCTGACACTCTCTCTTTCGAGCAACAGCTTTGAAAGTGCTGAACTTTCAGCCGCTGTAATGCTTGGTTCCTCTGATGGTTCACTGAAGCCGACACTTGTCGCTCTTTATCCATTTGATGCGAACACCCTCTTACAGGATCTTGAAAAAACTGTTCCAGCCATGTTGCTGGGTCGTGTCGTTGCTGACGCTTTAGACACGGTCCTCAGTACTCATCCCGTTGCTATGGGTGTTGCCGATGCCCTTGGCCTTACTAAAACAGGTGAAGATGATCGTACCTATATTACATTGCCGATACAGTTCATTGAAAATCCTAGTGATTGGCTGCTGGAGAAAACTCAAATAGGCCTCAACGGCGTCTTTAATGTGGAAGGCCTGAGCCGTTTGCTTTCGCAACTACCAGCAGAGGGTACACCCGGTTCCGGCATTTATCTGAGGCCCGCAGATAACAGCGTGACGGTTGCAGGCCTGCCATACAATCTTGAATTGGTATTTACCGCAGATGTAGATGCCAATCAGTTTTCGATCTCACCACGGTTGGCGGAGGAACTGCAGCTTTCTGATGACTTCTCAATCTCAGAACTCTCATTCGGGCTCGCTTTAACGCCTGATTTGGTTCCGGTTCCGACAGCTCAGATCGCGCTGTCTGGTTCTATCTCAAGTACGGCTCCTCAATTCGAACTGACCGCCGGCTTTGATAACACCTTCATGTTGTCTGTAGGGCAGCAGGAAGGCCCAACCTTGAATCTTATCCCCTTTAACGGCTGGATGGAGTTTGCAGAGGATGTAGCAGCTCAAGCGACCCAAAACCTCATTTCAGAAGCAACAGCCGAGTTGCTAAGTAAACTGAAAACTAGCGGTGCTTCAGACTTTGTCAATAAACTCGAAACCGCAGCGGAAGCTCTTCAAATTTCTGAACTTGTTGATGGATTGATCCAGTCAGCGACTGAAGCAGATAGCGGCCAGTCTCTGGAAGAAATTGCGATCGAATGGATCAAGCAGAGGCTGTCTACCGTAAATGCTTCAGCTACGGCACAAGCGATTGCCACATTCCTCTCTACTGAATTGGAAGGAGTATCCGCGCAGGATGGGTTGGTCATTTACAAACTGGATCAGAGTGGTTCCTCTCAGATTTCTTTTGGTAGTAAAGATGGTCTGGTTGGCCTTTGGACTATGGCTGGATTTGATGCCGGATCGGGTATTCAGGTTACACTCTCTGAAACCGGAGTTGGCTATCCCCTTGCGACAGGCGGTGACATTCAATTTGATATGGGGCTGAGTGTAGAAGCTGACCTGTTTGGCAACACCGGTCCGCGTATCGCGTTGGACTGGTCTAACAGCAAGAGTTTCTCTCTTATCTTCAATCCCATTGGAGGTGGCAGTGCCTATGAGGTGTACAATGCACAACTTCTGCCCGTGCCATTCCCCGGTGCAGATGGAACTGCAGGCGGTGGTATAGATGCATGGCTGGAAGATCTGGCCTTACATGTTCTGCCGCGTTACGCAGCACTTGGTTTGCTCAACGCAAGTGTCACAAAGGCGTGGCTCACTCAAAAGCTATTGGGTGGAAAGATCCCGGCTCCCGGCACTATTCTGACGTCCATAGGATTGATCAGCGAGGATGATGGCCTCTACATGCCCGCATCTCCGGAGGCAATGGCAGATAAAACCGTCAGCAGCGTACTTAGCTCTTTGATCAACTCAGTTTTGGGCACATTGACTGCTGGTGCTCCACTTACTCTTGTATCCTTACCAGATGACGGCAAACTGCAAATCAGTTCAGACACCAGTGACAGTTCGGAGACAACATCAGACTATACTTTATCACTCGTGATCCCGAGTATTTCGATCAAAAACAGCGGTGTTGCCCTTCAGCTTGGTAACTCAGAAGCAGGTGACTGGATTAAGCAGGCCGGAAAATCCAACACTGACGATTACAAACCCGGTCTGGCCGTCACGCTCAGTGTTCCTGAAGACGGGCCAGATTTTGAGCACATGCAGTTTTCAGCGGCCTATATTGGGGCGTCTCTGGATGGGAAAAACGGCAAACCACTCATTGACCTCTCGCGTTTTTCTCTAGGAGGTATCACCGCTCAGGGTCTTCTTGCTCTGAAGTTTGGACAAGATGATCCTGTTGAAAGCTATGGCGCCGGAGGTGATCTGGTCAACATTGCATTTGCACTCAGCCCCGGTTCCGTCACAGGTTCCAGTGCAAACCCAGTTGCTCAAAACTTGCTAGGGTCTTCGTCCTCAAGCGCTCAAGGAGCCAAACCTGCTGTAAACCCCGCGTTTGATGCAACATTGGGTTGGATCTCAGACGGCACCTTTGGCGCCGCACTAGAACAAGACGGCAAACCAGTTTCAGAAATTTACCTGCAAGTTCAGCGCAGTTTTGGTCCCTTGCAAGTGGATGGTATCGGTGCCGATTGGCACGCCGACACACATAGCCTCGGGATGCTGTTTGATGGCGGCATTGAAACCACGGCTGTGACGCTGGAGGTGATGGGACTTGATATTACTATTCCCATCACCGACCCAACCAACTTCGATGGATATGGTCTGGATCTTTCTGGCCTAGCTCTCGCATTCAAAGGTGGCACGGTTTCGCTTTCAGGTGACCTACTGAAGCAAACCAGTGACAACATCATCAGCTATGACGGCGAGATCAACGCATCCACCAGTCTTCTGGGACTTACAGCGGTTGGCTCCTATGCCCTCATGCCTGCAAATCCAACAGATGGAGGAACCCAAACCACGTCACTGTTTGTGTTTGGTGACGTACGCACCGGTGGCGCGCTTGGCGGACCGCCAGCCTTCTCCATTCAAGGCTTTGCCGGTGGCTTTTCAGTCAACCGTGGCCTGACATTGCCAGATGTGAGTGAAGTGGACAGCTTCCCTCTCATTCAGGCGGTCTCTGATCCCACATTCATCGCGGAAGGAAGTTCCCCAGGTCAGGTGCTGGCCAAATTTGATGAGGTCATCCCTCCCCAAATCGGTAATTACTGGGGCGCAGCTGGCATGAATGTCTCCAGCTTTGAGCTGGTGGATACCTTTGCCATGCTCATTGCGAACTTTGGCGCCAGCTTTTCATTTGATGCAATTGGTCTGGCAAAGGCGACCATGCCGCCAAACGCCTCCTTCGATAAGGCTCTGGCCTATATCGAGCTGGGCGTCACCATGAGCTTTGATCCCTCTGACGGTGAGTTTGCGCTCACAGGTCAACTCTCTCCAAGCTCCTTCCTGCTTTCGCATGATTGCCATTTGACAGGTGGTTTTGCAGTCCGAGCATGGTTTGGAGACAATGAGAATGCAGGTGACTTTGTCATTACTCTAGGAGGTTATTCACCCGCCTTTACACCACCGAATTACTATCCAGCCGTACCACGTGTCGGTTTTGACTGGCGCATCAATGATGACACATCCATCACCGGGGGCACCTATTTTGCCCTCACCCCAAGTGCCATCATGGCCGGTGCTGATCTAAGTGCACAGTTCCATTCCGGTGAACTTCATGCCTGGTTTGATGCTGGTGCGGACTTCCTGATCAGCTGGGCGCCGTTCTACTACAACATTGATGTGCACGTGGATGTAGGTGTTTCCTACACCATCGACTACTGGATCGGTTCCTCAACCTTCTCTGCATCTCTCGGAGCTGGTCTGAACCTGTATGGCCCACAAACTGGAGGTTCGGTCTATGTAGACTGGGTGATCATTTCCTTCTCCATTCCGTTTGGAGATGGTGGATCAAGCAGTCAGGCAGCCTTGTCGTGGGATGCATTTGCACAAAAATTCCTGCCTAAGAATGCTCAAAAAGACGACGAGATCGTCCCACTGATTGCGGCTGTTCAGGCAGGTCAGGTGTCAGGTGCAGCGGCCAATACGGTGCAGGCCAAGACCGCTGAGTTCAAGATCACCTCGGCTATTCCGGCGACCTCGGCCACGTTCACGAACACCTCCCAGACCTTCAACGGTTCTGCTCCTATCGGCGTGAAGCCTGTGGGTTGGAAAGACAGCGTAGATACGGAGCTGACCGTTTCCATCACATCAGCAGACGGAACAGAAGAAACATCTGGTTTTACTGTGGAGACAATCACAAATGGCGTGCCGTCCGCTCTCTGGTCTGATGGCAGTTCGACAGCTGGTTCATCTGACGAAGATGCAGTCATCAAAGACGCAATTGTTGGACTGGCCATCGGTACCACTGTGTCTCAACCAACTGGTGGTGTAGGCCCAATCACGATGAGTTCGGCTTACAAGCCAACCTGCGCACAAAGCTCGGATGCGCCGCTGCCATTTGCGGATATTCCGCAGATCAACGGAGATCAGCCGGAAGCACAGGACAATGCGTTTGATGTCATCCAGTCGACCATCGCATCGACAAGTGTTGAGCAGACCAGATCCGCAATCAGCACGGCACTGAACAGTGTGAATCTGACTGCCATAGACAACCCGGATCTGAGTATCATGAAGGAGTATGCCGATCAGATCATGATTGCGCCTCCACAGCTGGCAACTATCGACACTTATGTGGACACACCGCCGGTGGCCTCCAGTACACCGCCGGCAATTGCCCAACCTTCCACCGACACCTCTGGCTCATCGGAGGTTCTGGAGCAAACAGGAAAAGGCAGCGTGGATCTGATTGCATATGGCAGTTTACGAGAACTTCGTGGAGTAACTGTAGCTTCTGGCGGTTTGCCATCCAGAAAACGTGTCCGTTGGACATGGCGCAATCTAACACCGTTCCACTACAGGATACCTGAGGTCTCCGCAGAGTCAGGTCGTGCTTACCTCTTTCAGGCATCAAAGAGCACATTACCGCTGCTCCTCGATCTCAGCGGGTTCAATGACGTATCGCTCAGAGTTGTCGCATTGGATCGCGCTGGTCGTGTGCTGCTTGAAACTGAGACCCACGATCAGACTGTGGCCTTGCCAGCCAAAACGTACCGTGCGGCGGTGTTCTGTAAAACTGGCCGGGACAACATTCCATTCCACCTTGATGGCTGGATGATCGACCAAAAGCTGATGCTAGCCGGAGATGGCCGCTTGATTGGAGAAGGTTGTACGGTCTTCACCCGCGGAGCTTTTGAGCAAACCACTCCGTTCAAGCCTGGCCCTGTTCTGCTGAAAAATGTCATCGACGCGGACGTGCTGGAAAACGTGAATGGCGCAAGCATCAATGGCACGCTTGAGACATGCTTCCCGAGCGGCGCGCGGTCCATCGCGATCACGGTGGGTGCAAGCGAGGTGTCTGCACAAGACATCCTGATCAAGCACGGCACTCAGGTTGGAGGCTGGAAACAGGCCACGCCTTCACAAACGCTCGATCTGGGTGATGCAAAAGTCTTCTTCTTTGAAGGCACAACTGATCAGCCGGTGCGTCTACGTACAACGGCATGCCCGACCATCAAGGGCGTGTTTGCCAGCATTCAATCCTCGTCAGAGCTCAAAGCCACCTGGTCAAGGCAGACCCTCAGTTCATTCGCCGCCCCTGTCACAGGCAAAGCGAAGAGCAAAGCGGCAGGCCAGATCACACTGATGCGCGGCACTGATTAGAACCAGACGAAGAGAAGGAATTTTCCAATGCAAGAACAAGCCTCCAACACCTCGTCTGGCCTGACTGCTGGACAAGTTGAAATCTACGATAAGGATGTACCAGCCCTTCCATCGGGTAACTACACCCTGTCGGTTGATCAAACCGTGAAACAGGATGGAACCTGTGCTGTCAGTTCCTCAAACGGAGATCAGTGTACGCCCTACTCCACATCGCTGGATTTTTCTGTCACAGGCCCTAAGCTCTCCATGAGTACGGATCAGGTGGTGGAGGTTTTTCCTCCATCGCGATCTCCCGGTGCCTGGCAGGAAACATTGCCGTACATCACGCTCAGCTCTCCTAGTCTACCGTGGGAAAGTGAGCTTACCGTACCAAACACAGACCCAGTGGAACATGCACCGTGGCTGGCGCTTGTGGTGTTGACCGAGGACGAACTCGGCGGTTCTGGTCTGCCTGTTACCTCTGGGACTGTCGGTACGCTCATCACCCCGTCCTCGGCAGACATTCTGGCACCTGTCATCTCTCCGGCCCCAACCACGCAAGAGCAGGATGAGAAGATCCAGATGCTCGACATTCCCAAGGATGTGTTTGCAGCCAACATGCCGTCTGCAGCGGATATGAGGCTTCTTGCCCATGTGCGCAAAACAAGCAGTGATGATGGAACGACAACTGGAGAAGCTGGGACTGAAACTTACTCCATCATCGTCGCCAACCGGCTCCCTCAAACCGACAAGAGCAACTATATCTTCCTGATCAGCCTTGAAGGCCTTGGTGAGTATTTGCCGGGTGGCAGCCAAAGCATTGCGGAGACTAAAACCGCTGTGCGGGTCGCCGTGTTGTACTCCTGGCAAATGGGAACAGTCACAGACACCGGTGATTTTTGTACTGACTTTCAGGAGATCTCGGAAAGCGGCGGCGCCGGCATGTTCAAGATCAAGAGTACTCTTGAAGGACAGGCCGGGACAATTCTGGAGCAAGGCTTTGTCCCCCTCACCTGGAACATGCGTTCTGGTGAAACCATGACTGCGTGGTACCGCGGGCCATTTGCACCTGTTGCCACGAAAGAAGATCTAATTACACCTCCTGAAACCTCAGGCATCCTGCCTGCAGTTTTACATAGTGATCAGCTGCTGCGATATGATCAGTCAAACGGCGTCTTTGACGTTTCTTACGCTGCAGCCTTTGAGGTTGGCCGCCTTTTGGCACTATCATCCCCCTCTTATCTGACACAAATTGCAGGCTGGCGTTCAGATGCAGTCAATCAAGCGCTGGAACGCACCAACAACGCTTACAGTCAGGCGCGGGATTATCTCAGTTCTGGTGGAGCAACATCTTCAGAAAACACACTTCCTCCTCCACCGGTGAGCATTCAAAGCTGGCTTGCTCGTCAGGCGCAGCTTACCGGTCTGCCATTTTCCTATCTGGTTCCAAATGCGAGCTTACTGGACGCTGAGCAATTGCGTTTCTTCGTCGTAGATCAGAACTGGATCTACTACTTCCTCATGGGCGCGTTGAGCGTTGGCATTCTGGATGACAGTTCCCTCGCCCACTATCAGGGCAGCGCGCACACCACAGTCACGCAGGCTATGACACAGGTGAACAATGGAGAAGGTTGGGTTGAGCCAATCACCGGTTACCTGCTTCGCTCCAAACTAGTCACTGACTTTCCGAAGATGGTTGTTTCAGCAAAAGCTGCGGACGGTAATCCTCTTGTCTGCCTGCAAAAGCAGAACCTTTCAAGCTCGGTTGCTTTCGGCATGTTTTATGGCGTTCCCGAGAGTGTCAGCTTCACTCAACCGGAGCAACATTTACAGTTCGGGATCTTTGACATAGGCGGCAGACATGTGATCCCCGCCCGGTATATTTCCGGCTCCAATGTCGGAGGTGAAATTCCAAATGAAAGTGGTGGTGCTGACGACATTGATGTTTCTATGCGCACAGGCAGTACAGGCGTGGTGAGCATGGACGCCACCGCCCGGCTGTTGGCTGCGGTCATCACCGCAAATGACAGCTATCTGCAAGGTTCTTCAGATCTAACATCCGGTCAGTTTGCTGTTCAGCTGATCAAGCCTGCTGGCAAATTCACGTTCAGCTGGTCCTCAACTTCTCAGAATAACACCAATGGAGAAGCAGCATGACTTACAATGAAACCGCAGTCTCTCCCGTGGTAAGCGGACCACGCATGATTGCTCCGATGCAGATGGATTGCTTGCTGGTTGGCATGCCCAACCAAAAGGCAAACTGGGCCAAGCTGGGCCTCAACTATGACGACCTGCTGAGCGGCAAATCTGCCATTACAACCGAAGTTTCTCCCAATTATGCTTTGGAAACAGGAGCTCACCTACACTTCACCGTGCCTAAAGCGCTGCGTCATGGCACACAAAATGAAGAAGGCATGATGAGTTATCCAGACCTGCCAAACCGTTGGCTGGTCACGCGTATTCTCTCTACATCATCGGCTGCAAAGCCTGCGTTGACCTCCTGGATTATCGAAAGCGACTATTTGAGTGAGGTCACATCACAAACGGAAGCGCAATGGCTGCTCAACACAGCTGTCAGCTCTAAAGACACACCTCAACTCGTGGCCAAAGGTCTGGGCCGCGCGATGCCATTGGCTGAATGGAATGCCGACCCGCTTTCCAATGCCGCTGACATTACCGCAAGTGCACCCGGATCCATCCGGTGGGCTGCAGCTTACAGCGGAACACAAAACGTGCTCTCCTTCCATGACCCGCTGACAAACTATGACACGGAGAATGTAACCGTAGGCTACATGTTGATTGGTTGGTATCAGCCAGTCACGCAAGACCCGTTCGCGGGTGTTTCCCAAAAGTCGACTGCAGAGGATGCAGAAGCTCTCTGGCAGCAGATCATGACCGAGTTTGCCTGGACACTTGCAGGCGGCGAGACCGAGGCTAAACAGGACTGGGAAAAGTGGCTTGCCGCAAAATACCCTTCCTCAGCAACCACGGAATGGATCTACCCCAGCCAGATGCTGTGCAACAGCGTCTACCTAAATCTGCCGTGGCAGGGCAAAGACCATGACTACACTCCTGGGTCTTCCGGGGTCACGGATCTGGCTTTGTCTGTTGGGCAAAGCTCCAGTCAGGCTTTGGCAGCATTGCTTGCAGCAAACACTGCAAGCGAAACAACGGCTTCAACAGCAGTTACAAGCACTCAAAAGAATGATCTCCTGATGTCCGTGTTTGGCAATTTTCCAGCCGATACGTACAGCAGCACCGTCAACTTTGATGCCACGGCTCAGGCCACCACCTTCTCTCCTACACCCGGAGGAATCCAGTGGGTTGTTCGCCCAGCCAACGCAAACAATGCAGCTCCCGGCACATTGCCCGCAAGCAGCTCTGCTATCTCCGTAAATCTTACTAATGATCAGGTCTCGCTTCTGGTAGACCTCAACCAGTCACAGGCAGAGGTCGACCAGATCTCTGAGTACATTGCCGACCTGAATTGGCGGATTTTTGCGGTTGCCTACCTTGAAGAGCAAGCAAAAACAGCAGACAGCAATGGGTTTGACGCGAGCCCTTACACAACTGCTTTAGCTGCCTTTAAGTCTGAAGTGGATGATCAAAACACCAAACTTGCAAACGCAACCAAGTCCGTAAATGATCACAAAGGCCAGCTGGAAACCAGCGTTGGTTCCACATTTCAGGTTTTGCAAAGTCCGCTTTCGCAGTTCATGTCTCCCAATGACCCGGCAGTTATTGTTGCAGGCAAAGGGATCGCAGGCCAGACCTTAACCGCCGCAGCTTCAGCAACCCAGAAAACCACGCTGGACGTGCGAGTAACCGGAGAAACTCTGAGCAAGTTCACATTCTCCTGGACATCGGATTACAGCAGCAATCCCATCTCTGGAAGTGTGTCAGCCTCTACCTTGTTTAGCGACCTCGGAATTACCAGTTCCTCGCTTCTTCCTGTTGAGTATCAATGGCTTCTGGCAGAAGCAATCCTGCTCAATCCAGGCAATGCTCAATACATTGCAAGCTTAATTGCAAGTGAAGCCGGACAAGAGCTTACGGCCAGCGAGCTGGAAGCATTCGGCAATGCAATCATCACTGCACTGCAAACGATTTATCCAACCAGCGGCAGCGATGAAGATCACGATCCGGTTTCTAATGCACCCCAGTACTTTACGGGTGTCGCCCCTTCTGCGGTTGGTGTGAGCCTGTCTTACTCTGCACCATGGATCCCGTTGGTTCTGGATTGGAAAGCAAACTGGTATCCAGACACATCACAGTCTTTAGGGTCTACAGGCAGCGGCCCGTTTGAGCTAAGCGGCCAGACAATCCTGAATGGCACCGCTTTTGGTGTCTTTTCGGCTAGACTGCAAAACTTCATCAAGCCCTCACCACAGTTCAGCAAGCTGACCGCAGAGGAGCAGTCATTCCTAACTGATGCAGAAGCAACGGGCACTGGCTTTGATGTGCTCATTCAGACCATGAGTGGTTTTGAAGAGGCATTTTTGAGCCGTAAGCAGGAAATGTCCATGCTCACCTCTGATGATCCTGACATTCGGCAGGCAATCCTCTCTGCGTCCTCTGCTGTTCCAACAGATACGGAACTGTATGCGCCTTTAAGAGCGGGGCGTTTTGAGTTTACCGGCGTTTACATCGCAGACGCCTTTGGTCAGGTTCTGAACGTGATTGATGATGGTGAGACGACCAATCCGGTGGTGACAATACCACCGGCACTGCACTCAGATTCCGGCGCAAACTTTGCCGCATTGGAGCCAGCTCTGACACAACCGGCAAAGCTTGATCTCATGCTGATGAGCGCGGCAACCTTTAACGGCTCAGAAGAGACCTCAGTCTCCGTCCCTGTCAACTCCGCCAGTGCCTCTACCCCCATCATCGGCTGGCTTCTGCCAAACCGGTTGGAACAGTCCATGATGGTGTTCGAGGCTGATGGCACTCCCGCTGGCACAGTGCGGTCCATCTACTCTGAAAACAGCGCTGGTTTGCGTTGGGAAAGTGCTCCCGGACAGCCGATCTCTCTGGGAACGCCTCCAACGGTTCAAAACCCACTGTTTGAAGACATGTTGACCGGCTTGCTGGCAACCCAGCTCTCAGAAAGTGACGCCGCACTGGAAGGGCTGTTGCAGCTTGCAGCGCTCAACAGCTGGGCCATGAGCGCAAAAGGCGGTCAGCCGCTGAATGGCAATCTACAGGAAATGCTCGGAACCCCCATCGCCGTGGTCAGCGCCAGATTGGCACTGACCCAGCAAGGACCGCTGATTTTGGACCCTGTTGATCTCACCGAGGCCAGCTTGCCGGCATCTCCCGTACAAGGGTATCAGACGACCTGTTCCATTGGCGACTTTGAACTGGCAGCCTCCGGTGTTCTGGGCAGCTATGTCAACGGCGACTTCAGCCAGCTGATCACAGCAAGGAACTATCAGCAGGAACTGACAAATGCCTCTGCAGAGTCTGTGAAGCAAACACTGACCCGATCAACAACAGAGGCAACGGGAACCTACATCAACTCCGGTGCGGATATTCCCGTCACAGTGAGCAGCACACAGGCGCCCGCATATGTTGATCTGGTCCTGCTGGTTGATCCACGCGGTCAGATCCCGGTGACATCCACACGGCTTCCTGCAAACTGGGCTCAGCTCACCCCGCAAATGATCGCCCCTGCCCTGCAAAACATGTCTGCCAACTTCCGGGTTGGTCCGATCCTGACGCCAGTGGATGCGATCAGCCTACCCCTGCCCGGCGGCACACAGGGACAATGGCAGTGGGTGGAGGTCAAAGGTACAGGCTGGGAGGTGACTTCCCATTTGCTCACCCCGGACACAAGCCCCCAACTCGGAAGCGCCCCCGCCGTCATCCGGGACGGCTGGCTCTCCATGCCCAATGTCGAGAAGTAACGGAACAGAGTGAGGCTTCGGCCTCACTCTAAGTTTGCTGTATTTTGTGCAGCAATTACAGATAGACTTGTCTTAACAACGTAAGTTTCACGATGGCAAAGCAAAGCAGCACACTTCTAAACGCAATGCTGTGCTTTAGGAAATTTCATAAGTGTTTCAGTGAGTTTGTCTTTTTTCGAGCATTTTGAGGATACGGGAGAAGCGAGAAAAAGACTGGGTTGCCGCAAAGGCAAAGCCCTTCCAGCCAGCGAAAATAAAACGACGCACGAGCAAGTACTTGAACATTTCAACAG